>AMGN01000004.1:160000-201691 GCA_000309865.1 Methanobacterium sp. Maddingley MBC34
TTCAATCTCTACCCCCACAGTAAATGTTGGTTATCTTAAATGTGTTATTGTACTAACTTATATTTAAAAGCAACGGTTTTTTAACCAATAATTTACCACCAATTAAAGAATTTTTGACTAATATCCGAAGATCATCTTCAACATCCAATCCGGAAGTGATTGTGAACTCACCCATTTCACAACTTTGACAATGGAACCAGTTGAGGGCAACATCATCAGTTGGAATCACTAGACCCTAAGGTCTGGGCATAGCAATGATTTCATTTATCTTTAGGTCAAAGAAGTTACCCATATGTGCTGGCTTCAAAACCACAGCAGTATCTACTCCTTTAGCAGTACCGCCTATGGCTATAACTTCTTTATCTGTGGGTATGAGTCCTGCATCGGCTGCCATGACGCTTATCTCTACACAAACCTTCACTCCTTGGGAGAATAATCTCAAAGTTCCTGCAATTATCTCTACTGGGGTGACACCTCCAAACTTATTACTTATACCCCTTCCCACACCACTTAGAGAGTGGGATCCTATGTACACAGGTACACCTGCATTCTCCAACTTTTCAGTATATTTGGCATCCAATTCCAGCTCATCTCCACCCCTAAATCCTGCATGGTGGGTGATGCTAACTATCTTTGCCTCAGGCATACTCTCCAAGACTTTAACACTGGTTAATCCTGATACTGAGGCCACCACAATGTTTTCGATTCCCAGTTCTTCTTTTCTTTCTTTAACCAGTTCTATCACTTTATCTGTGTTTTCTGCACCTGAGTTTTCGAAGTAAACGATCTTTTTTTCCATTATTTTACCTCCATTAAATGTTGATGATTATTTTTTTATGATTTATCCTGGATTTCGACATCAACTTAAACTAATTCTTGGACATCAACTTAAACTAATTCTTAATTTAAATAATTGTTTTAAAAGTTTAAGGAGTCTAATTGGTTTAGTGGGTGAATCAGTTTAAAATTTATATTTTTTTCTGTTATTTTTATTATGGTGTTTAAAATACTTTAAATATAAACGACTATGTACATATGTGATGCAATTGTTTATGAACTATCTATAATTAAGGATCAGTTCAATGTAGTAACTGAACTGAAAATATATTAATATTGAAGATTTTAATCAAATAGAAAGTGTTAATTAAACGAGTATTAACTATTAATGGTTAAAACAAACAGCAGTGATTTATTATGAATGCTTTTGATTTTCTAACCCCACAACGCAACCCTAAAAAAGGTACTGGACTTACAATGATGTTAGATAAGGGAATGGGTCCAGTTCACGTGATTGATCTTCTGGAAATCTCAGGAAAATATGTTGATCTGGCTAAATTTGGGTGGGGGACCTCTGCCATCCACAACCAGGAAATGATTCAGGAAAAGGTGGAAATTTACCATTCCTATGGTATTAACCCTTACCCTGGTGGGACCCTCTTTGAAATTGCCTATCTTCAAAATAAATTTGATGAATTCCTGGATGAAGCAGATAAACTGGGATTTGGTGCGGTGGAAATATCCGATGGAACCATTGAAATCCCTCCGGATGAAAGGGATCAGATCATATCCCGTGTAAAGGATAATGGATTTCTGGTGATAACTGAAGTGGGAAAAAAGGATCCTGCACAGGATCATTTACTAACACCTGAAAAACGGCTGACAATGGTTAATAGTGACCTGAAGTCTGGGGCTGACCTGGTTCTAATGGAGGCCAGGGAAGGGGGAAAGGGAATAGGCCTGTTCGATGATCAGGGAGCAGTTAAGGAAGATGAGTTAAAGGTAGTGAGTGAATGTACTGATATGGAGAAGATAATATGGGAGGCTCCCCAGAAAAATCAGCAAGCATATTTCATTCTAAAGTTCGGAGCCAATGTTAATTTAGGTAATATCCCTCCTGATGAAATCACAGCCCTGGAAACCATGCGACTGGGACTAAGAGGAGACACTTTAGGAAAGGTGAATCTGGGATGATAGAAGAGATAACCATTTTAGGTGGTTTTGATAAGCAGGAAAATGCTGAACCCGTAAAAAAAGTAGTAATTAAGAGGGGCGAAATATTTGGAGTGGTAGGGCCCACTGGAAGTGGTAAAAGCTCTCTTATTGGTGATATTGAACAACTCTCCCAAGAAGACACTTTCTCCCGGAGAAAAATTCTGGTCAATGGTCTAGAACCCAGCTACGAGGATCGAACCAACCCTCGAAAGAAGATGGTGGCCCAGTTATCTCAAAACATGAATTTCCTGGCAGACATGACGGTGGGAGACTTTTTAAGTTTGCACGCCAAATGCCGTGGAGCCAGCAGTAAATGTGTAAACGCGGTTATTGATCTGGCCAACACACTAACTGGGGAACCCATAAAAAAGGACCATGATCTCACCATATTAAGTGGAGGTCAATCAAGAGCTCTCATGGTTGCAGACGTGGCCATAATCAGCAATTCCCCCATTGTCCTCATTGATGAAATTGAAAATGCAGGAATAAGGAAACACGATGCCCTGGAAGCACTGGCAGGTCATGGTAAGATTGTGATGGTGGTAACCCATGATCCAGTACTGGCCCTGATGACTGATAAAAGAATTGTAATGAAAAATGGTGGAATGCAGACAGTTGTAGCCACCAGTGAAGATGAAAAAGCCATCTCTCAGAAATTAAATAAGATCGATGAGTTAATGCTAAATTTACGTGATAAAGTCCGTAATGGGGAAATTATTCAGGATATTGAAATGAAAGATATGGAATTGTAAAAGAATTTAGGACAATAATTTGAATTGAGTTGATTATACTTAAAATAGCATATAAGACATTAAAAATGGTGATTTTCATGAGAATGGTAATTGTTGCCGGAACACCTGGTTCTGGAAAAACTGCTGTTTTAATTCATGCTTTACGCAGTTTAAATGGAAGAGGATTGAAATCAGCAGTTGTGAAAATTGACTGCCTCTACACTGATGATGATAGAAAATTTGCCAAAATAGGAGTACCCACCAAGGTGGGACTGTCTATGGACATGTGTCCTGATCATTATGCCATCTACAATCTGGAGGAAATGGTTGACTGGGCAGATGAAAACCAGGCAGAACTATTAGTAGTGGAAACTGCAGGATTATGCCACCGCTGTGCACCTTTCACAGTTAATTCCCTGGGAGTCTGTGTTATAGATGCCACCAGCGGTCCTAACACCCCCCTGAAGGTAGGGCCTTTCCTGAGCACAGCAGATATAGCGGTAATTACCAAAGGGGACATGATATCCCAGGCTGAAAGGGAGATATTCCGGGAACGGATTTTAGAAGTCAACCCTAACTGTAAAATAATAGAAGCCAATGGGTTAAGTGGCCAGGGATGTGCTGAACTGGCTGATGAGATCATGAAATCACAGGAAGTCACCCTGGAAGGTGAGAAACTGCGACACTCCGCACCCCTGGCAGTATGTACATTGTGTGTGGGGGAGACCAAGGTTAACAAGAAATATCACAGGGGGATCCTGCGTCGAATCGATGGATTCCAGAGTTATGAAGGAGAATAGTCAATCATAATCTATTATATATAATTTATTATCAAATTATTAATTATAAGGTGTTATATAATGAGTAAAGTTCCCATTGATATTGCTCAAAAAAACAAAATTTTAATGTTGCTTCCAGGTTACAACTGCGGTATCTGCGGATATGCACGTTGTGATGAATTTGCAGGAGCACTATTAAGGAAACGAGCACCACTTGAAAAGTGTCGTTTCATGTATCAGGAGATTTTTCAGGATGATCTGGTCAAACTTCAGGAATTACTAAAGGAAACTAAAATAATACCTGAAAAAGAGAAAATTGTTGGGGTTTTAGATGGGTACGAGGCAGATATCATACTCAAACCTCTTCCAGAGGAAGAATCATGCAGAGAAACCCTCTACCCATTCACCAGAGAAGAAATAAAGCAGGGTGAAATCATAAGATACCGTCCTCTAGGCTGTCCAATTATTCACTTTGCCAAAGTTCTGGATGAAAACCACGGTTTAATCACAGTTCACATGATTGGCCCCTGCCATCGCCTGGATTCAGAGGCTGACTTCGACTATAAAGAGATAGGAGTCTGTATGGTGGGTGGATTTGAGGGATTGATAGAGGGTGAACTCCCCAGAGTGGGTGAAACAGTCCGTTTTCTGCCGTACCACTGTATGATGCAGAAAGTTCACTCCGGTGTAGTGGTCCAACTGGAAGGTAGAAGAGCAATCATTGAGGGTATCGACCTTAAGGTATGGGCACCCCCAGTTAAGGGATAAAATACTATTATCAACAAAAAAATCCACAACTATTCTCCCAACTTTAAATTTCTCTTTCCTTATTTTATTGATATCATGAACCATAAAAACCATGAATCTTATCAAAACCATGAATATATGGAGTATTCTGAAGGAAAAAATAGTTACAAGTTAATAGCCATTAACACAGGTTACATTAAACCTGGAGAACCCTATGATGTTATTCTTGAAAATGCTATAAATCTCCTGGAGGATGGGGATTTTTTAGTAATCTCCGAAACACCTTTAGCTGTATCTCAGGGGAGGCTTGTTGACGAAGCTGAATTTAAACCCTCAATCAGTGCATTTATCCTGGCAGATGTGTGGTCCAAATATTTATGGGGTTATATATTTGGCCCGTTAATGGGTATTAAAAAAAGAACCATCAAAAACCTCCGAAAACTTCCCCCTGAGGCTCGTTCCCATAAAGAGGTTATATTACAGCATTATGGTTGGAAACACGCTTTGAAACCAGCTTCTGAGGCAGGTGTGGATCTGAGCAATGCACCCGGGAGTTACGTCTCATTGTTACCGGATGATCCACAGGGCCTTTCAGAGGAAATATCCCTGAAAATCCAACGTATATCTGGTAAAAATGTAACTGTGATGATCATCGACACTGATGCAACTTACAAAATTGGGAAAACAATATTTACATCCCTCCCAATTTCCATAGCTGAGATCAAGAATAATTGGGGAATGTTTGGATATTTATTAGGTCGATTGGGGCACATAGTAGGTCCCACTCCACTGGGTGTTTCCCAGGAGCATAACATTGACAAAATTCTTCAAATCGCCAGGGCAGCCGAAGAATACCAGAAAATTCATGAAAACAATATGGAAACAGTATATGATATGCAAAAACTACTTGAGGGAGATGTTAATACCATAACTATAGATATGCTTGATTCAATAACTCACACACCTGCGGTGATAGTTCGAAAGTATGATAAATAATTTTTAAACTCTTTATTAAAGATAGGTTAAAGTTGATTTTGGTTATTAGGATGGGCTATTAAAAAAATATAAATACTATCTTGGTCCATATAGATAGTTAACCCAAGATATTTTTAACACCCATATACATAGCTCTATTTCAATGAACACTAGCTAAAGTGGTTATTGTTAATAACACAAGGGGTCTTTTAGGGGCGGAGAGAACCATTTTAGTTTTTCAAATTTAGGCGGCTAATTCACACCAAGGCGGGTGATATTTAATTAGCATGGCTTGGTTTGACCTATCCATTTTATGGTTGATTTCTTTCTCTCCATGTGAGGAGATTAAATGCTTAAACTTAATGATCCGGAAATACAAGAGCTGCTAAAAATGTCAAAACATGAAGGAGGAAACGCGATGCTTGCAGATCCTAACGTGCAGGAGATTCTCATTGATGTTACTAAAGATGATGAGAATAGCATCCCTATTATTCAATGTTTATTGAATGGTAAAACAACCGATGAGGAAATTGCAGAAGAAACTGAAATTCGACTTAACATTGTAAGAAGAATACTCTATAAATTATACGATGCAGGTGTGGCCAGTTACAAGAGAAGTAAGGATCCTGAAACTCAATGGTATACTTACAGTTGGAAATTTGAAGAAGAGAAGATCGCGGAGATTATATCAGAGAAATTTGAAAAATTCTCCCGTGAAATTCATCAATCTCTGGAATATGAAGAAGATAACATGTTTTTTGTCTGTCCCAATGGGTGTCGATATAACTTTGAAGAAGCTTCTGAAAGAAACTTCATATGCCCTGACTGCAATACTAACATGGAGTTCCAGGATAATTCCTCAATCATAACGGAATTAAAGGAATTAAAGGAAAAAATGAGTTAATAATTTTCCTAATTCCATTCCTTAAATATTTTAAATGTAAAATGTATTTCCCGGATGCAAATTCTTATCTAGGGTAACACTATTCAAATCCAATTTAAACCAATATGCATTTTAAAAAAAGTCACAGACACTTAAGGTCACAGACAATTTAAATATATACTTGAAAATTTTATGGGTAATGATTTTTTTGCGCATATAAAAATTTTATTCCACCAAAACCATGGGTGAATACTTGATTTTAAATAAATATCCCTCTTCCAATATTTTAAAAGAATTTGATTGTCCTTTTTTCGTGATTGAACACTCCCAGGCAGTCCTTTCAAGGGCAATTAAGTTGGTAACAGATTTTGAATTGGATGTGGACCTGGATCTGGTTAAAACAGGAGCCATTCTCCATGATGTTGGTCGTTCCAGGACCCATGGAATAGATCATGCCATTGTTGGGGCAGAAATACTCAAAAACAGGGAATTTCCCCCGGAAGTGGTTAACATTGTGGAAAGGCACATTGGGGCAGGAATTACTAAAAAAGAAGCTTTAAGTTTAGGATTGCCCCCTAAGGATTATATTCCCATTACTTTAGAGGAAAAATTGGTGGCACATGCTGACAACCTCATACACGGCACTCAAGAGGTTAATTTAGATTTTGTAATAAAAAAATGGAAGAAAAACCTGGGAGAAAACCATCCATCCATACCTAAAATCATAAAACTACACTATGAAATTACGGGGGCCAAGTTCCAGTTACCAAAATCTAGAATAAGATCCCAATAGGATAAAAGATCCCAATTTGGTTAAATTTCACTTTAAATTTTCATTAACTACTCATTAATTTAAGTATAATTCTATTTACGCATATATGTAATTTTATTTTCGTATAATGGCTTTGCTATTTGGTTTTATTCATTATATTATACTAGATTAATATGATGTCTAATAAATAGAGGACTATATCTATCTTGATTAAGCGTGTATTATTATAATTTAGAATATAAGAATTAGTGTATAAAAAATATAATGAGACAGATATTGTTCTGTATTTCTAAAAAATGTATAATTTCTAAAAAGTATATTTATTGGGTGGTAATTTGGATAAAAAAAGAATTGTAGTATTTATAGGACCTTCACTCCCATTAAAAGAGGCACAAAAAATTTTGGATGCTGAGTATCATCCTCCTGTGGCAAGAGATGATGTTGCTATTCTTCTAAACGATCCTCCAGATATCATCGGGATAATTGATGGTGTTTTTTATCAGCAGCCTGCTGTTTCCCACCGGGAAATACTTAAGGCACTGGAAGCTGGCATCACAGTGGTGGGTGGGTCCAGTATGGGGGCTCTTAGATCAGCAGAACTGGACTATGCTGGTATGATTGGAATCGGAACTGTTTACCAGAAGTATCGGGATGGAGTAATAGAATCGGATGATGATGTGGCTATTGTTTTCAATCCAGTAACCCATGAATTACTCTGTGAAGCCCTGGTGAGTATGAATCACAACTTCCAGATGGCAGAAAAAGAAGGTATAATCACCTCTGAGGATGTTGAAACCCTGTACCAAACTGCTAAAAATATTTATTATCCTCAAAGAACGTATCCTCGTGTTTTGAAGGATTCTAACTTGGGAGAAGATAAGATTCACGAACTTGAAGTTTTTTTAGACAATAACCAGATCGATGTTAAGGCAGAGGATGCCCGAAAAGTGTTAGAGTACCTTAAAAAAATGGTTTAAATTTCCGTAAAAATGTTTTTCATACCATTTTCGTGTTTTTAATACATTCTCGTGGAATATTAATGTTTAATCAAGTCATTCTACTCAAGTCTTTCTATTCAAATCATTTTCTACTCAAGTCATCACTCAAATATGATTGGACACATATAATGTATTAGACCAATTAATTGATTGGATCATGTATTGGAATTAATTGAGTAATAATTGTATTGGATTTGACGTTTTTAGTAGACTTAGCATTGTATGAATTAATTATAATTATTGGAGTAACTATTCGAGAATAATATTAGGGAGAATAATATTAGGATTAAAGTGGTATTTTATGGATATAAAAGGAAAGATGGATAGATTAAGGGACTATCTTCACGGAAAAAAGGTGGTTGTTGCATTTTCTGGGGGAGCAGACAGTACACTACTGGCTTGGCTTGCCAAAGAAGAGGCAAAGGATGCAATGGCGGTTACTGTGGATAATGGTGTTATGCCTGCAGAATGTGTCCAGAATGCAGAACAGATCGCCCAAAAAATAGGGATCAAACATCTGGTCGTGCGTGAAAACTTTCTAGAAGATCTTGCATTTGAAATAAACCCTCCTAACCGGTGTTATGTATGTAAGATGAAAATGCACCAGAGACTGGAAAAAATAGCAAAGAAAGGGCATTATGATGCGGTGGTTGATGGCACTAACATCAGTGATCTGATGGAGGATAGGCCTGGAATAATGGTTAACATAGAAAAAAACGTTAAAACACCCCTTGTAAAATCAGGATTCACGTCCCCTGATGTGAAAGAAGTTTTAAAGCAGAATAATATGGATTATAATCCATCTACCACCTGTTTTGCCACCAGGATCCCCACCGGAAAAGCAATCACTTCCAAGAAGATCAACCGCATAAGCTATGCTGAAAATCTCATCAAAAACCTCACAGGTCTTGAGGTGGTCCGGGTGAGAGATGATGATGGAATGGCCCGTATTGAAGTTCAAAATGTTGATAAACTTATTGACCGTGGATTACTGCATCACTTGGATTTAGAACTTAAGGCAGTGGGTTTTAGGAGAGTAACTCTAGATATCAGTGGGCACGATGATTCGAAAGATCAAATGATGATCTATAAACCATGTAAAGGTGACAAAAATAAGATAATGTTCGAAACAGAACTTCCTTACCATTTTAACATTTCGGAAACCTGCCTTGAACTGGAAACCCTGGGTAAAGTTAAGTGTTCCAAGGAGATGGGCATAGTCATGCTGGAGATTGAAGGTACAAACTTCACTCTATTTGCCAATGGAAAAATCGTCGCCCGTAAAGTTAGAGGTCCTAAAGAGGCTCAAGAGTTACTGTTTAAGGTACTACCGTGTTTGCGGAGGCAAATAACGAATTTAAATAATTTTGATTAAATAATTTTGATAAAAAGATTTCTGAGGTATGAAAAGGTATTGTAAAGAGATAGTTAGTATAAAGAAATATTTGGTGTATAAGATATTGGCGGTGTGAAAATATTGGCTGTTAAAATAGATATCTCTTGACATATATATTCTATCAAATTTCTTTATGTACGTTCTCTTTAACTTTACGCCGAAATGCAGTGAGTTTTTTGAAAAATCCTCTATCATCGTTTCCAGAGAGGACGATGATATCTCCTTCTACTTCCAGTACTTCACCATCAGCTTCTATGTTCTCGATCTCAACCATGATCTCGGAAGCATCTTTAAGAATGTCATTGGCAGTGTAAGAATAATCTATAACCATTGTTTCGTGGGGATGAACTTCTTGCAGGGCTCTTTTAATTGTCAATTCAAGTATCTGGAAGAATGTTTCCAGTTGAGGGGCCCCTTCCCACCACATGGTGGCCATAATGAATCTAAGATTGATGTCCTGCAGGGAGACTTCCCCTCCTTTTTTACCAACGATACGGATAATTTCAGGATCAGCTTTTATTTTAATAATTGGTTTTACTATAGGAGTTGTTTCTGACATTTTAATCAATATGTTTGTTTGAGTGTTTATTTATTGGATAATAAAAAAATACAATTAAAAAATTAATTATAAATCAACTATGAATTAATTAATCAATTTTTTTTAATCAATAATTGATTTAATGAGGTCACCGGCCCTTACCAGTCCAACCAGTTCTCCTTCTACATCAATAACTGGCATCTGTTCAATATTCCTTTGCCTCATTTTATTGGCACAATCCTTGACTGGAGTCTTGGTGGTAACTATAGCCAGGTCACTGGTAGCCACGTCTCGCACTTCCTTATCAGAGAATTGTAAATGGTTTTTAAAAACATAGAGTACGTTTGTACTATCCCATGACCATTTATCCCCTTCAGTACCCACAGAAGTATTGTGTACGGTTTGTTCGGATACCACTTCACTTTCTTCCAGGAAATCGGTTTCAGTTAATATTCCTGAAGGTTTTCCTTCGTTGTTAAGGGCTAGTAGTACCTTAAGGTTGAAGTAACGCATTATGGAGAATGCAACATTCAGGGGAGTTCTCTCCCAGGTGGTTGGTACATTAAGAAGTATGTAGTTTTCAGCAGGGTCATTAAGATCCATCTTCCACAATGCCTTGTTAATGAGGTCTGATGCGGTGACTAAACCTACTAACTCTTCATTATCCACTACAGGAACTCTTCTAATATTGTTTTCAACCATTTTTTTGGCTGCGTCTCTTATATCGTCATCAGGGGCTACAGTTATCATTTCCCTGGTCATTATCAGGGCAATTTGCTCTTCATCGGGGTTTTCCACCAGATCAGTTCTGGTGAGTATACCGACCAATGTTTTTGTGCCCTTTTTTACCACAGGTAAACCTGATACATTGTTTTTTCTCATGATTTCCAGTGCATTGGCACGATTCCCAGGTACTTGAATGTAGTGTATTTCCTCTGACATTATGTCCTTTATCTGCATTGTCTCACCAGCTGTTAGCTGAATTAAAAGAAATATAAAAAATAGAATTATTTTTTAGTGAACGGCTAAGACCGGGCATTTTGCGGATCTAACCACTTTTTCAGTTACACTGCCCAGTAAAAATCGGTCTAAACCATGTTTTCCTGATGTTCCCATGACTACCAGATCCACATCTTCCTTTTCCACAGTTTTTAATATGGCATCAGCAGGGGATCCTTCCTCAGTTTTAAGGGTTATTTGGATATCTTCTATTTTGAGTTCCTTTTCTTCCTCAGTAACCATTTCTGAAATTCTTTCCAGGGATCTTCTCCCTTCTTCTTTAAGCATCTCTTTGATTCTTACAATGAGGTCTTCTGCAGGAAGCCCCACAAGTGAGGATGTTTCAATCACATTTAAAACGATAATTTCAGCGCCGCTTTTGCTTGCTATCCAGATGGCGTGCTCAGCTGCTTTTTCAGCAAATTTTGAGCCATCGGTAGGCAATAATATTTTCTGGTACATAGTTTCACCTAAGGTATACTAAGTTACCATCTGTCATGAGACCTATTATGTTTTTCGATTCAGTGCGGTTAATCAGGGACAGTATGGGATTATTTGATAACTGTTCCACCATCATGATATCTGCCAGCATACCCTCTTGGATACATCCAATGTTGAGGTTCAGGGCAGAACTAGCATTGACAGTAGCCATCTTCAGGATCTCTACAGGGGGGAAATATTCCCTGTAATATCCCCTGGTAACTTTCAGAGCGTATTCCATTTCCCTGAACATGTTGGGTGAATTGAACATCAGGTTATCTGTGCCCAGGAGAAGGTTAATTCCCTTATCCCACATTTCTTTTATGGGAGGTATTCCAACAGAAAGAGCACCATTGGAACGCGGACAGCAGACAACAGATTTATTTGTTTCTGTCAGAATGTCCAGATCTAAGTTAAGTGGGGCTGTGACATGGATCAGAATATCAAAACCCGCTTCCAGGGCCCTTTGAACTTCGGTTTTACCTGTGGTCTTAATTGAGTTCTGTTGTACTTCTTCGTATTCTGCAGTATGAATTGCCGCCAGCTTACCCTCACTGGAACATGTCCTGGTAATGATTTTCACCACATCTTCGCTTAGCTCAGCAAAACCACTTAAACCAACACCATCTGCCGATTCAAGGAGTTTTTGAGCGTTTTTTCTTATTTCCGATCCCAACTCAGGACTTAGAGGATGGGGGAAGGGTTGGAAAAATGAATCATGACGTCCCAGAATCACCTTGCGCAGGGGAATATCTTCACCTGCCTTTTCAAGTAGAGATATTCCATTAACTCCTCCTTCCCTGAAATCAACTATGGTACTGGTTCCGGTGTCCAGCATTTCATTGAGGGAACTTCGCATGGAGTTTATAATATCCTGGGGATTTGCACTATTAAGTAGCTGGTGTTTCAGGCCGTTTGGTGGTTTGACAATTTTTTCAATGGACTCTCCGTCACCAATATCTTTGACCACTGAGTCTCCCATGTGCACATGGCTGTTAATTAATGATGGGGAAACAATACAACCTTTAGCATTTATTTCCTTACCTCCAGATGCATTGGGAGAAACTTCCACAATGAGATTATCTTCAATCAGAATATTTGCTTGTGTTGGCTCCATCTGGGGACCATAAAGTACCAGGCCATTTTTGATGTTAAGCATACAGGGGAAAGTATGTTCATGGAGATATTTAATCCTTTGATAAATTATCTTTGAGTTAATTATCTTATTGAAAATCAATCTTATTGAAAATCATTTTAAAAGAAAATTTTATCATATTTAATATTGAATTCAAACTTCTATTTATAAGAAGAAACTTTTAAAAAAATTTAAAAAAAAAGAATTTTTTAAATAGTTTTAAAATATTTAAAAATTAAGCAGTTCCATGGTATTCATTAAGAGATTTAACTCCAATTTTCCCTTTTTCAACATTTTCAATGGCGTTTAAAGCTGCTCTTGCCCCTGCCAGTGTGGTCACGTAAGGTATTGCCAGTTCAACTGCCATTCTCCTGATGTAGTATCCGTCGTCTGCAGATTGTTTGCCTGAGGGGGTGTTGATGATCATGGCCACTTCCTTGTTAAGGATGGCATCCTGTATATTCGGTGAACCCTGACTGATTTTGCGTATGATTTCTATATCCACCTGGTCCTGAACTGCAAGGGCAGTTCCCCTTGTTGCAATTAGTTTAAAACCAAGTTCTTTGGCTTTTTGTGCTATGTCCAAAATTTTATCCTTATCTGCATCACGAACACTTATGAATATGGTGCCTTTCTGGGGTAGTTCCATTCCTGCTGAAAGCTGTGCCTTATAGTAGGACACTCCGAAGTTTTCATCAATCCCCATGCTTTCCCCAGTTGATTTCATCTCCGGTCCCAGGATAGAATCTGCTTCAGGGAGTTTTATGAATGGGAAGATAGATTCTTTAACCGCCACATGATTTATTTTCACTTCATCACGCAGTCCGAAATCTTTGAGTTTTTTACCCATCATTAATTCCGCTGCGATTTTGGCAAGGGGCACACCCACTGCTTTACTCACGAATGGAACGGTCCGGCTCGCCCGGGGGTTTGCTTCTAAGATGTAAACTATGGGATTATCTTCATCCATTTTAAATGCGTACTGGATGTTCATGAGCCCCACCACATCCAGTTCCAGTGCCAGTTTGGTGGTGTAATCCTTGATGGTTTTCAGGATATCTTTAGAAAGACTTTGTGGGGGTATAACACAGGCAGAGTCTCCGGAGTGCACACCGGCTTCTTCAATGTGTTCCATTATTCCTCCAATGAAAACTTCTTTTCCATCTGAGAGGGCATCCACATCTATCTCAATGGCATCTTCCAGGAATTTATCCACCAATATAGGGTGTTCTGGTGATATGCGTACTGCTTCGGTCATGTATTCCCTGAGTTCATCGTCATCATAGACGATCTGCATGGCTCGACCACCCAGAACATAGGAGGGTCGCACCAGTACCGGGAATCCAATTCGTTCTGCTACTTTACGGGCATCTTCAAAGGAATGGGCAATACCATAATCTGCCTGAGGTATTTCCAGTTTATTTAAAACTTCAGTGAACCTTTCCCTGTCTTCAACCCGATCAATACTTTCGTGTGGTGTTCCCAGGATACGTACTCCTTCCATGGCCAGGGGAACTGCCAGGTTAATGGAAGTCTGACCTCCAAACTGCACCACCACTCCGTAGGGGTTTTCCTTATTGATGATGGCCAAAACATCTTCCAGGGTGAGTGGTTCGAAGTAGAGTTTACTGGAGATATCGTAATCAGTACTGACTGTTTCCGGGTTGTTGTTAATGATAATGGTCTCAATACCAGTATCTTTAAGAGCCATAGCAGCATGAACACAACAGTAATCAAATTCAATACCCTGACCAATCCTGATAGGGCCGGCACCAATTATTATAACTTTTTTCTCATCAGAAACAGTAACTTCATCTTCTTCTTCATAACAACCATAGTAATAAGGAGTTTTGGCTTCGAATTCTGCTGCACAAGTGTCAACCATTTTATAGGAAGGAATTATTCCTTCTTTTTCCCTGGCCTTTCGGATGCTATCTTCCTCCAGGCCGGTGATTTGGGATATTTTACGGTCTGAAAAGCCCATTTTCTTGGTTTTACGCATTACATCTGGTTGAAGAATTGTTTCGGAGTTTATATGTTTTTCCCACTCAACTATGTTCAGTATTTTATGTAAGAAGAAAGGATCAATCTGGGTTATGTCCAGGATTTCCTTAACAGTCATCCCTGACTTTAATGCACTGTAAACTTGGAACAAACGCTCATCAGTGGCATTTTTAAGTTTTTCTTCATTAAATTCTACAGTATCAAACCCGAAGCTTCCCACATCCAGACTGCGGATTGCTTTGTGTAAGGATTCCTCCAGGGTGCGGCCGATGGCCATGACTTCACCTGTGGATTTCATCTGAATCCCTATTTCGCGGCTGATGCCTTTGAACTTGTCGAATGGCCAGCGGGGTATTTTAGTAATGATATAATCCAGGCTGGGCTCGAAGGATGCAGGTGTTTCCTTGGTGATGTCATTTTGAATCTCATCCAGGGTCATGCCCACTGCAATCTTGGAGGAGATCTTGGCAATAGGGTATCCAGTGGCCTTTGAAGCCAGGGCACTACTCCTACTTACCCTGGGATTAACTTCAATGACCTTGTATTCTCCGGTGATGGGGTGTACTGCGAACTGTATGTTACAGCCGCCCTGTATCTCCAGGGCACGTATGATTTTGATGGAAGCATTCCTGAGGCGCTGGTTATCCACATCAGACAGGGTCTGGGAAGGAGCCACCACAATACTCTCCCCAGTGTGAATTCCCATGGGATCCAGGTTTTCCATGTTACACACAATGATACAAGTATCATTTTTGTCCCTCATTACCTCGTACTCAAATTCTTTCCAGCCCATCACTGACTGGTCAATGAGTACTTGATTGATGTAGCTCATATCCAGTCCTCTGGTGGCGATTTCTTCCAGTTCCTGCTGGTTATGGGCAACTCCCCCTCCAGTTCCACCCAGGGTAAAAGCAGGTCTGACAATAACCGGGTATCCTATTTCCTTGACCGCTAGCAGTGCATCTTCTAAAGTGGACACTGCCTTGGCTTTTGGAACCGGTTCATTGAGTTCTTTCATGAAATGATCGAAAAGATCCCGATCCTCCACGTTTTTAATGGTCTGGACTGATGAGCCAATTACTTTGACTCCTTCCAGAGCACCGATCTTTTCCAGTCCAGTGGCAACGTTCAAACCAGTCTGTCCACCCATGGTAGGAAGAACTGCATCTGGCTTTTCTTTTCTGATGATCTGGGCCACAATTTCAGGAGTTAATGGTTCAACGTAAACTGAATCAGCCATGTCCATATCAGTTTGAATGGTAGCTGGGTTACTGTTCACGAGCACAGTTTCAATACCCTCTTCCTGGAGGGATTTACAGGCTTGAGAGCCTGAATAATCAAATTCAGCGGCCTGACCAATTTGTATTGGGCCTGATCCGATGATTAGTACCTTGTTAATGTCTTTGTCCCGCGGCATTTCTAATCCTCTTTGTCCTCTATATCCCTATAAATCAAATTTAAACTAAAATCTATTATAATCCTATGATTTAATCTAATTTAAACACTTAAAACCTAATAAACATTTTATTCAATACTTTTTAAGGTTTTCCACGAAGTTGTCGAAGTAATAATCAGTGTCGTGTGGTCCGGGTCCAGCTTCTGGATGGTACTGTACACTGGATATGGGGAGTTCCTGGTGTTCTATTCCCTCTACCGTGCCATCGTTAAGGTTTATCTGGGTGACATTTATGGGTAGATCCTCACAGGCTTTATGATCAATGGTGAAACCATGATTCTGGGATGTTATAGAAACTTTACCTGATTTGAGATCCTTAACTGGCTGATTTATTCCCCTGTGTCCGAATTTCATTTTGTAGATCTTGGCACCAAAGGCCATGGAAATTATCTGCTGCCCCAAACAGATACCAAAAATAGGAAGTCTCTCGGAAAGTTTTTGTACGGTTTGGATGGTTTCCCTCACCCTGCTGGGATCCCCGGGTCCACTTGAAACCAGAAGAGCTCCTGGTTCATAGTCCATAATTTCCTGGGATGAAGTATTGTAGGGAAGAAGAACAACACCAATCTCCCTTTTGAGGAGGGCGTTGATACTGTTATTTTTTATCCCGCAGTCTAAGACCACTGCCCGGTCTTTATATTCTTCCCCTAATATTTTGGGTTGGGTCACTGAAACTTTGTCTACCAGGTCAATGTATTCGATTCCGGGCTGATTTTGGGCCATGGCCAGAAGTTCCTCATCATCAATCTCTTCTGTGGCCAGAGCACCATTAAGGGCCCCATATTTTCTGATCTTCAGGGTAAGAGAGCGGGTGTCGATTTTGCTGATTCCAGGGATTTTATACTCTTCTAAAAAGCCGGATAGGCTATTTTCAGAATGGCTGTGTGATGGATATGGATTTTCTTCTCTTACCACATACCCTTCAGCTTTTATTCCATTGGACTGGAACCACTCCTTGGATACACCATAGTTACCTTGTAAAGGATATGTGGACATCAGGATCTGGCCCTTATAGGATGGATCAGTAAGGGACTCCACATAACCAGTCATTCCAGTGGCAAAAACCACTTCTCCTGTTTTGATTGTTTGGTAACCGAATCCTTCTCCTTTTAATATTGTACCGTCCTCTAAAGCTAATTTGGCCTCTTTTTGCATTCAATCACCATGTTATAATATTTTTCTGCCGCCAACTTTTTTTTTAATCTTCTCGCGGGTCTTATTATAAATTTTAATTAAAATGGGTAAGATTAATTTCACACAATTATATATTTGTTTAAATGCATCTCAATTAATATACTAGTTCTAGTATTTTATCATTATGAATTTTCAATCTAGATATGGTTTCAGGGTTTAGATATGATTGGTTAATTTATTGATATGTAACTAATTATTTATTCAAACTATCTATTTCCATGATTATTGATTCCTGAAATCATCATTAAAAATTCTTTTAAAAACTGACCTCAATTTATGTGAATCTGATTAGTCTTTGGAATACTTTTTGGGCCTTTTTTTAATTACTGATGAATATTCCATGTCTTGTAGTAATCGTTCCATGACCACTGCATTTTCCCCATCTTCATAATACTCAAATAAATGGGTTTTTTCAATAAAGCCTAACTTTTGATAGAATTTACGGGCTTTTTGATTTCCTTTCCGCACTTCTAGGCGTATGTTTTTCACATTATATTTTTTGAAGATTTCCAATGCTGTTTCCACCAGCTGTGATCCAATTTTCTTTCGATAAAATTTCCGATCAACTGCCAGAGAAATAATATGACCTTCATCTTCAAATCTGATCCAAAATATAATATACCCCACCACAATATTATCTTCTTGGGCCACCAGAAAACCAGCCCCTAAATTATAAATATCCACCAAAACATTGGCAGGATAGGGGTCATCAAAGGATGTTAATTCAATTTCCAGGACTCTTTTAAGGTCCTGACGTTTGAATTCTCTTATTATCATGAATTTCTCCTTTTATGAGTGATAAAAATGTGGAGTGACTTTACAGAATACATCATAAAGCATTACTCACAGTCTTCCAGTATCGTGGAAGTGGCAGTGGGACGCTTCCCCCGAGTTGGGTGTTATTTGAAGAGGCATCTTAAGGTGGATATCATCCTGACTGATATTAAACCTTACCATGATTGGATAATTCTAGATGATATTAGACAACCTGACTTAAAAATATATAAGGATGCTGGACTTATTTATTCCATAAGACCCCCAGAAGAATTACACCCCTACCTGGAGAAAATTTCCGAAAAAACAGGGTCTGATTTAATAATAAAACCCCTTTCAACGGATTCTATCCAAACCAGGGAAAAAATGGATTTAGTTAATTATAAAAAAGCAGTTTTCTATAAAAAATCTTTTAAATAGATGTTTAAATCTTTTAAATATAGGTTTATAAAGGTGGAAACATCAAAAAATTAGTATTTATTAAAACATTATTCCAACTATTTCAGTTAATGATTAAATCATAAATATTAGGCAGATCATATTAATTTTATATAAATATTTAGGTGCATTTCCCATGAAATGGAAAAAATTAAGTGTAGATGAAACTTTAAAAACCCTTAATTCAAGTATTAGTGGTTTAAGTAGTTCTGAAGCCCAAAAACGGTTATTGGAACATGGTAAAAACGAACTGATTGAGGAAAAAAAGGCTGGACCTATCCAGATCTTCTTTGGACAGTTCAAGGACATACTTATATTGATTCTGCTTATCGCCGCTGTTGCAGCGTATTTCGTTGGAGACACCCTCGACGCAATTGTAATACTAATAGTGGTTATTATAAATGCAGTAGTTGGATTTATCCAGGAATATCGTGCTGAAAAGGCAATGGAAAAGCTCAAAGGCCTTATTTCTACTGAGGCAGTGGTTTTGAGGGATGGTCAGGAGCAGAAAGTACCAGCAGGAGATCTCACCCTGGGTGATATTGTCCTGTTAGAGGAAGGGGATAATGTACCGGCTGATCTTCGGATAATCGAAAGCTACGACTTACTGGTGGATGAGTCAGCCATGACTGGAGAATCCCTATCAGTTGAAAAACATCCCAATACTCTGTCTGTTGATGAACATGGCACAGAAAACATGGCCTTCATGGAAACTGATGTTGCTTCTGGCCGTGGGAAAGGTGTAGTTGTAGAAATTGGTATGGATACCGAGATTGGTAAAATTGCGGAGATGATCCAG
Organism: Methanobacterium sp. Maddingley MBC34; assembly: GCA_000309865.1. Lineage (NCBI taxonomy): Archaea > Methanobacteriati > Methanobacteriota > Methanobacteria > Methanobacteriales > Methanobacteriaceae > Methanobacterium > Methanobacterium sp. Maddingley MBC34. The sequence goes on from AMGN01000004.1 coordinate 179,091, forward strand.
GGAGAAGAAGAACAAACTCCCCTGCAACAAAAAATAGCTGGTCTCGGCAAGACCCTGGGGTTACTGGCAGTTTTAGTGTGTTCAGTTGTTTTTGCACTTGAATATTTCCAGGGAACACCCCTGGTGGAAACATTCATGACTGCGGTTTCCCTGGCAGTGGCTGCTGTTCCAGAAGGACTCCCCGCAATTTTAACCCTTACACTCGCCCTCGGAATGCAGAGAATGGCTAAGAGCAATGCTATTGTCCGTAAACTCCTGGCAGTGGAAACATTGGGGTCATGTAACGTGATCTGTACCGATAAAACCGGAACACTAACCCTTAACCAGATGACAGTCAGGGATGCCCGGGTAACTGACCCTGAAATGGTTTACACCATAGCTGCCCTCTGTAACAATGCCACCCAATCTGATGATGGTAAACTACTGGGAGATCCCACTGATGCTTCACTCCTCTTGTATGCTGATGAGAATGGTTACAACCGGAAGGAACTGGAGGAAAAAAATCCCAGATTAATGGAAATACCATTAGACAGCACACGGAAAAGGATGACCACGGTTAACCAGATTGGAGAAGACAGATACATCCTGATAAAAGGAGCTCCAGAGGTTCTTCTGCAGAAATGTTCCCAAATAGATGGTGAAGATGGGGTATGTTCTATCAAACCTGAAGACACTGAAAATGCAATGAAAGACCTCAAGGAAATGACTGGCAACGCACTCCGTGTTCTTGGATTTGCCTACCGAAAACTGGGCCCTGAAGAAGATTTAGAGGATAAAGAATCACTGGAAAAAGACCTTATCTTTGCTGGTTTGGTGGGCATGATGGATCCACCGCGAGAAGAAGCCAAACTGGCCATTGCCCAGGCAAAAAAGGCAGGTATAAGAGTAGTGATGATCACGGGGGACCACAAGGATACTGCAGTGGCCATAGCCAGGGAGATAGGTATTGCTGAAGGGGAGATCGTTGCACTCACAGGCAGTGATCTGGACAGGCTCAGTGACCAGGAATTTGAAAACATGGTGGATGATGTCAGTGTGTACGCCCGTGTGTTCCCGGAACAGAAGGTTAGAATTGTTGAAACCCTTAAGAAGAAGGGTCATGTTGCATCCATGACTGGAGATGGGGTAAATGATGCTCCTGCTCTTAAAAAGGCAGCTATTGGTGTGGCCATGGGAAGTGGTACTGATGTTGCCAAGGAATCTGCGGATATGCTACTTCAGGATGATAACTTCGCCACCATAGTCAAAGCAGTGGGTGAAGGAAGAACCATATTCGACAACATCCGTCGTTTTGTCCGGTTCCAGCTTTCCACCAACATCGGAGCCATACTCACCATAACCTCAGCCTCTGTAATGGGACTGCCAATTCCATTTAACCCTATACAGGTTTTATGGATAAACATCATAATGGATGGACCTCCTGCCCAGTCCCTGGGTGTGGAACCACCAGAAAAAGGTGTTATGGAACGCCCACCCCTCAAGGAAGAGATCATTCCCCGGAGAAACCTCATTAAAATAGTAGTGGCCGGGGTGGTCATGACAGTTGGTACACTTGCACTGTATTATTACCTCTTATCGGGTGGTACAGACTTAACCAAGGCCATGACCATGGCTTTCACAGTCTTTGTGATGTACCAGATATTCAACGTGTTCAACTGTAGGTCTGACGGAGGATTTTCCAATAAATTCTTGTTCATAGCAATTGGAGCGTCATTCCTGCTTCAATTAGGAGTGATATACATACCGTTCCTCCAGGGGGTCTTCCGCACCACAGCCCTTGGCGCATTTGACTGGGTCATAGTCCTGCTGATTGCCTGTACCATATTCATCAGTGACTGGCTGGTTGGAAGGTTCCTTAAATGAATTCATCCATTTTTAGGATTATTCAATCCATTAAATTAGGGACCAAATATTTAAAATCCAGTTTAAAGAAATCTAGATTAAGAATCCAAGTTAGAGGTTAAAAATGAATGTGTTGGTAATGGCAGGAACCAGTGATGCCAGGAAGATCATCACCGATCTTTCGAAGGAGGAAGGGATCATTGTTCTGGCCACTGCCACCACTTCCCACGGAGTGGAGCTGGCGCATCGTTCCGGGGCAAATAAAGTTCTGAAAGGATTTTTTGATTCTGAAAAATTGGCAAATATTATACAAGACAATGATATTGAACTTTTGGTTGATGCTACTCACCCATTTGCATCCGCAGCCACTCAAAATGCCATAAAAGCCTCAGATAGTGTGGGTATTGATTATATTCGTTTTGAAAGACCGGCCACTATAATTCCAGATAGCCATCTCATACAGCGGGTTAATTCTTTTGAAGAGGCTGCAGTTGTTATCAAAGCGATACTTAATCAAGATTTTTCAAGTGGAGATAAAGTAAAACAGGATGGAAATGATAAAATTAAGGATAATCCTGTTGAAACTGGAAAAATTCTACACCTGGCAGGGGTGAACACCCTCCATTATCTTACTGGGGTAGTTTCTCCTGATTTGATTGTAGCCCGGATTCTTCCTACTGTTTATTCTGTAAAAAAGTCTCTGGAACTGGGTATTCCCCATGATAACATTGTGGCCATGGAGGGAACATTCTCCCCTCGCTTCAATGGCATTCTCATGGAAGAATTCAAGATAAAAGTGGTTTTGACCAAGGAAAGTGGTCAGAGTGGGGGTACCATCTCCAAGATCCAGGCAGCACTTGCAGAAGGGGTGCCGGTAGTGATAGTGATGAGGCCAGAAATAGATGAATTGGAAGGAAAGATGGTGTTTAATGATGTTGATCTTCTCGTTGGTGATGTCCTTTCCAGATGTTCTAATGGGCAGTAATAGGGATAAAAAAATTACTTTTTTGGATAGTTTACCATGAAATAAAATTAGAATCCACGAAATAGAATAAGGATTATAAATAAGCCTCAGCTCGCCCATCAGTCATCACCAGTTCAGAGCTCATAGGGTTCATCATTGGCCTAATTATTCTTATTAGTATTCAACCTTATTAGTGTTCACATTTAATTCAATTTTATTCCTAGATCCAGAAGTTAGCTCAAGATCAATTATCCGCATATTTTTTTTATTATACTCATGATCCATATTTAAAAATGTTATCTGAGAGTAAATTCATTAGTTTGAGAAATATTTGAGTATTCTTTTTTGATCTTCATTCACTTTATTGTTTTTATAATAAATCTCAATGAGAATTATGGCGTTTTCATCTTTCACAAATGTAAAAAATATGAATATTTGGTTAAAAAGAGTTATTATAAAATATTTACTAAATAATAGTGGAATGTAAATTTTAAATAGTAACAGTTTTGTTAAATTATTTATTTAACATGATGTTTACAGGAGATTTTAATAAATGAGCTTTCTTAATCAGGATAAAGAAAGAATTAACCCTCTTTCAAAGAAATTTACTGAGAATAATACGTATATTTCCTACTTATTGATGGTGGGGTGCTTGAGACAATTTCAGGTTGTAATATTCCAGAGGATTTGAATGTCTGACTTTTCTACTTTACTATTAGAAGTTATTCCCCTAGCTCTGGTAGCTTCTATAAGTCCCACCACCTTTGCGGTGATGGTATTTTCTTTATCCCTGTCAAAAAAGCCAAAAACCAGTGGAATTGGCTTTTTAACAGGTTCCTTAATAGTTATACTGGTAGCAGTTTTATTAGGTTTTTTAGCTGTAGATGGTGCGTCCATTGCAACTGGCGGGGACAACACTATCTTCCAGGGGTGGATAAATATAGTTTTAAGTGGAGTGTTGATCTTTTTCAGTATAAAGACCTTGGTTAAAAAAGATAATAAGATTGGAAACATTGAAAATTTTAAAAATAATAGGTCAGAATCTTCTGAATTTATTGCCAGTTTCTTATTGGCAATGGGATTGTTTTCCATGAATTTCATCACCACGGTTTTAGTGGTTTATGCCAGTAGTGAAATAGCCATGTCCAGTGTAAATTGGACTGGTAAAACAATATCCTTAATTTCACTGGTTATCCTAACCCTTTTACTGGTGGAAATACCGGTATTAATTTGTTATATAAAACCTTTAAAGGCAGATGAGATTTTATCAAGATTAAATAAATGGATTCAAAGAAATGGCTATTATCTAACTGCAGGTTTACTGTTTATACTAGGAATGTATTTACTTTCCAATGGCCTAGAAAAGTTAGGTTGGATCTAATCTTCATTATTGAGTCATTATCTAATGCTCAACCTCTTTATGCTATTGATATTGGAATATACAAAGGTCACACTTCCTTTCTCCTTTTCAGTATCCCTGATTACTTTTATTAAATTATTTCTCAGGTAGCTGGTCACGGAATTCTCCTTCAAATTCAGTAGGGCGTTTTTCGTCCTCTTCAGGCTATTTATCAGGATATTCTATAAATTCTTTAAGCCCTAAATCGACTTTAGCTTTTTCTTCAGATAACGGAGTTTTCATGTATGAATGTAAATTGCGGTCATAATTCCTTTACTCCGAAGGTATGTTCATTTGAAAACAGAGAAGAGTAAAAAATAGAATAAAACCTAAGAAAAAACTTATAAATAGTTTAAAATTTACTATTTAAGTGTTCTCAGTTTATCAATAATAATTGAAAGTGAGGGTAATAAAATGGAGAAAAAAAGAATTTCGTTAATTTTTATTATTTTGGGGCTGGCTGTGATTGTACTTCCTCTATTGGGGTTAATCTCAGTTGGTTTAATCACAGGATTTATACTAATTTTTGCAGGTCTTGGACTTATAACCGGCGGATCATTTGATATGCATGATAGTAGAAATTCCAGAATATTAAAAGTGGGTTTAGGGTTTATACTAACATTTGTAGGTATGATTTTTGCAGTTTCTCCAGAAATATTCAGCTCGATAGTAGGTCTTTTAATCTGGCTAGTTGGTGGGGTCCTGATAATTGGAGGTATAGTTGAAATAATTACAAAATCCACCAATAACCGCTGGAATGGTGCCATACCATTAATATTTGGTTTGGTATATGTAATCATAGGATCTTTAATAACCAGTGATCCTAGGATTTTGGGCGTAATCATTGGGTTATGGCTTTTAATAACAGGAATAATGATTCTCAAGGAAGATAAAGAAGTTAGGGAAGAGTAGAAAATTTAGGGAAGATTATAGAAGTTATGGAAATAAAAGAATAATTTTCTAACTTCTTTGCTATTTTTAAATATTATTTTAGACTTTGGTGAAAATTTTCATAACTTCGTGTGCAAATTCGGTTTTAACTAAAATTGAGACTTTCATACCTTCTTTTAGGATCATGTGTGGCTTTGGGATTATTATATTTCCGTCTTCATAGACTGCCACAATTAAAAAATCATCAGTAGGACTTAAGTCGTCAATTCTTTTCCCTATAGTTTTCTCTGAATCAACAGTCAAATCCAATAACTCCGCATCACCGTTACTCAAAACTACCAGATCTGTAACTTCAGGTCTTATAATCAGTTTTTCCAAATAACTGGCAAAAACCCGTTCAGGGTTTATTATCAGATCAACACCTATCTTTTTGAATACATTTTCATGTTTTGGGTCAATTACTCTGGCAATTATTTTAGGAACTTCATATTCTTTCGCCAGCATACAGGACATTAAATTTGTGTCATCGTTTCCAGTGACCGTTACAAAAACATCCGCTTCCTGTATATGGGCATCTTCCAATATTTGTGGATCTGTACAGTTACCACAAACTACCAAAGCATCTAATTCTGAAGCAGCAATGTTACATGTGGTTGTGTCGGTTTCAATCAAAGCCACATCATGTCCATCATAAATTAAAAAGGACGCAACGTTCACACCTACTCTTCCACTACCTACTATAATGATATACATTATTCCACATCCTGATCTTTTTTTAGGGCCTCAATAGGATTTAAATTTAACAAAAACTAAGTCAAAGGTATTCACACTACTTAACAAACAATTAATCTTCTTTAAATGTGTATAAACCGGGCATGATTAAATTGATGATAAGAAAATTATATACACCTTTTCTTAATGAGAGAATTATTATAATCCCCCATTGAAATTTTACTAAAATTGCCTAAATTTATCAAATTCACTAATAACATCATGAATATGTGTATCAGCTTCCAAAGTTCCGAAGTACTTTTCTAAACCCGCCTCACGCATGAAATCCCTTGCCTGTCCTGAAACGTGTGCTAATTTAATAGTAATTCCATCAACAATCATTTCTTCACAAAGTTCTTTTAATATTTCTGCTCCCGTGATATCGATTATAGGTGATGATTTAAAGTCTAGTATTAACAGTTTCACAGGCGTTTTTTGAGTCTTAATCAGGCTTATAATGGATTCTTTAATGTTTTCTGCGCTTGCAAATATCTGGTATCCATCAACTCTTACCACTAGAATACTCTCTATTTGCTTATTTTCAGGATGACGTTCTACATCACCAAACTTATTTGAATTAGATATGCGGCCTAAAACCGCAATCTTAGGGTTGTAAATTCTTTCAATTATATCTATAAATGAAAGTATAACGCCTATTAAGATTCCTTCAAGGATTCCAAAGACCAATACGCTGCCAAATGTGGTCATTGCAATTGTAAATTCTCTTTTACTTAATTGGTATGTTCTAAATAGATCTGAATAATCAACCAGGCCTATTATCGCAACCAATACAATTGACGCAAGAATGGGCTGTGGGAGATTGAAAAGCAATCCTGTAAGGAAAAGAATAACAATGGCAATTATTGCTGCGCTGAATGCCCCTGCGAGAGGAGTTTTAGCGCTACTTTCATCATTTTCAAGGCTTCTGGACATGCTGGCCCCTATTGGAAATCCCTGACTCACCCCTGCAGCTATATTGGATGCTCCCAATGCTACAAGTTCCTGATCTGGATCAATGGGATATTTATGTTTCACAGAAAACATTCTGGCCAGACCCATACCTTCCACATAAGTTATTAAAAAACAGGCAAATGCAAGGGGAACTACAGTTGAGATATCTGTAGCAATATTTGGCACACCAAAAGTGGGTAATTGAGCAGATATTTGACCTAATACTGTTACTCCTAAATCAGCAAGATTAGTAACTGACATCAAAATAACGGATGCAATGATTAAAATAAGTGCACCAGGGACTTTATGATATTTTTTACGCACAAACAGAAGGAAGATTATTCCCCCAACACCTATTAAAAATGAAGGTAAGTTAAACTGGTTAAAATTAGCAATAATAAACCATATGCGCTCAAAAAAACCCCCACTAGCTCCATGAATTCCAAATAATTTAGGCAACTGACTTACTGCTATATAAAAACCAACCCCTGCCAGGAATCCTTTCAAAACTGGCTTTGAAATGAGTTTAACCAAAAATCCCATTCTTAAAATCCTGGCAGTTAATGCAAAAATTCCAGTTAAAATCGCAGTGACGGCAGCAAGTGCTGCATATTCAGTAAAACTTGCCAGGGCCAATCCTCCAAGTGTGGACCCCACTAAAATCGCCACATCTGAAGTTGGGCCCATGGAAAGCTGGCGGGATGTTCCAAAAAATAGATATACCCCTAATCCCATCATAGCAGCATATAAACCTGTTTCGGGAGGTAATCCTACTAAAGATGCGTATGCAATAGCTTCGGGGATTGTAAATGCACCTATAGTTATTCCTGCCAGAATATCCGGTTTTAACCACCCTCTATCATAATTCTTTCCCCATTTAAGAATTGGTAGTAGGGAGTTAATATTCTGCTTTAAATTGAGATTCAATGTTTCACTCTATCATGATTTTTATGAAACTACTTTTTACTTGCATTGAATAAAAATTAAAAGTTTAAAAAAAATTTAGGATGAGAATATTTTCTCACCTACTGTATGGACATGTGGATGCGAACCCATTCTTCTGGATCTATAAGGTGATCTTGACTATCTTCACCCACATCTATGGTTACCCAGTTAACTTTTCCAGTAAACTTATTCCGACTGACTTTAAAGTCTTTGGAGATGGGAGCTCCGGTCTTATCACCCACCATTAATGTTGAATCTGCTGAGAAAATAATGGCATGAGTATGATCCACACGGCCTTCAGCTACTTTTTTACCGTCTACGTAGAGGGTTACATCTCCTCCCTGTCCTATGCCTCCTCCATCGTATTTGAACTCCATACGAACCTGATATTTACCCTTTGGAAGGGAGTTAGTGGCTTCAATTTCGTAAAATTGCATTCCTATGAGATTGTAGACGTATTTGAGTTTCCCTTCATGCGCATACAGTGCCCAACCGCCAAAATCGGCACCTTGGGCCACTATTACTCCTGTTACTCCAGGTTTATCAATTTCGACCTCAGCAGTTACTGAATGGGATTTATTTTTGATGTTTATGGTATGTGCTTCGCCCAGTACCATTCCAGGGAAGATAACTTGGGAATTTCCTTTTATAAGTTCAGGTCGCCCAGCTAATTCAGCATTAAATCGTTCAACCCCCCTATCATCTAATGGGAGCACATTATAGCGGGTTGCTTCAATTATCCATAGTCTCTGCAGTTCGTGAAGTTTATCGGGATATTTTTTTGAGAGGTCTTCAGCCTGAGTCCAGTCTTTGGTGGTATCATATAGCTCCCAGTTATCATCATCAAAAGCTATAGTTTTTGGATTTGTAAGTTCCCATGGAGTTTTGTGCTTAGTGACAGCGGTCCATCCTTTATAGTAGATACCCCTGTTCCCCATACATTCAAAGTATTGTATATCTTTCCTGTCTGCAGCATCAGCATCATTTAAAGTGTAAGCAAAGCTCAATCCTTCCATAGGACGTTGTCCAACACCATCCACTTCATTTGGTTCGGGTATTCCTGCTAGTTCAAGTATGGTAGGTGCTATATCCACAACGTGATGGAACTGGTGGCGTAATTCACCTTTGTCCTTTATGTGATTGGGCCAATGCATAATAGTTCCGTTACGGGTTCCGCCAAAGTGAGATGCCACCTGTTTAGTCCACTGGTATGGAGTGCACATGGCATGGGCCCATCCTACAGAGTAATGGTTGTATGAGTTGGGACCACCCAGTTCATCTATTTTTGATAATAGATACTCCGGGGTCTCAATGGATGCCAGTCCATTGAAATTAGCCATCTCATTGAAAGCTCCATTCACTGTTCCCTCTGCAGAAGCACCATTATCTCCAATAATGTAGATAACAAGTGTATCATCCAGTAAGTTCCCTTTCTCCAGTATGTCTATTATTTTGCCAATATGATAATCTGTGTACTCTAAAAAACCGGCATAGACTTCCATCTGACGTCTAAGTACTGGTTTGTAATCTTCAGGCATGTCTTCCCATGCAGGGATTTCGTTGTGCCTTTTGGTAAGTTTAGATTCGGGAGGGATTACACCAAGTTCTTTTTGACGGGCAAAGATTTGCTCTCGCAGTTTATCCCAACCATCATCGAATTGACCTTTGTATTTGTCTGCCCATTCCTTGGGAACATGATGGGGTGCATGGGTGGCTCCTGGGGCAAAATAGACAAAAAAAGGCTTGTCAGGTGCAATAGCTTTTTGCATCTTCATATAATTGATGCATTTCTCAGTCATATCTGGCATCAAGTGGTAATCCGGATCTTCAGGTAACTCCACTTTGGTAGTGTTGTCAATGAGTTCGGGGAACCATTGATTGGTTTCTCCGGCTTGGAAACCGTAAAATCTTTCAAATCCCCCACCACCAACTGGCCAGTGGTCAAATGGGCCCATAGGGCTATTCTCCCAAATAGGTACCTCATGGCATTTACCAAATTGTGCAGTTGAATATCCATTGTATTTCAAGATTTTGGCAAGTGGTGCGCATGTATTAGGGCGTGCAGAGTTATAACCTGGAGCTGAAGTTGCAATTTCTGTAATATTTCCCATCCCTACAGAATGGTGGTTTCTTCCGGTTAGCATGCATGCTCTGGTAGGTGAACATAAGGCGGTGGTGTGGAATCTAGTGTATTTAAGCCCATTATCTGCCAGGCGTTCTGCAGTTGGCGTATTAATTGGTCCACCGAAGGCACTGGAGGCTCCGAAACCTACATCATCTAGTAAAATAAGAAGTATGTTTGGCGCTCCTTTAGGAGGTCGGAGCTCTTTAATTGGAGGAAATTTGGCGTCAGGATCTTTAGCATCGTAAAGAATTGGACCCATATATGGTTTATCCGGTATTGGAATTTTGCCCCGGTAGTTACTTGTTGATTCATTAATTTTTTCATCTGCATTTCCCATTTAGTCACCCTCATTCTTTTCAAGTTTTGTTAAAGTAAGTGTATATTTAATTCAATAAATAATTATTGCTTTTAAATGTGTAATAAATAATTTAGAAAAAAATTTCTTTATTTGACCTTTCCATGGCATTTTTTGAACTTTGCCCCACTTCCACATGGACATGGATCATTTCGCCCCACATAAGGGAATACTTTTGTTAATGTTTCAGGTTCTCCATCTAAAATAGACATTATCTCAGCCGGTGCTCGCTCTTGATTAAATAAAGAAGCCATTATGGTCATGGGCCATTTAATATGTTCGAAAAATTCTTTATAACTGGAACAGAGATAATTTAAATGGGGTTCTCCATATTTATCACTGTAAAATCGATGTTTTGGGCAAGCCCCATGACAGGCGAAGTTTAAACTGCACTGAATGCACTGTTGAGGAAGATTATCTACCTTGTCCTGTCCAAACTGGAGTTGAAGAGTGGAATTCACCATCTTTTCCAGGGAATTTTCCATTATATTGCCCAATAAATGTTCAGGGTCTACAAAGTGATCGCAAGAGTAAACATCCCCATTATGTTCTATTATAAGGGCCGTTCCACAAGTGGGGGCAAATATACACACAGAAGGAGGATACTCAACCCATGAAGCTAGAGCAGCGTCAAAGAGTTGTACATAAACTTTCCCTACATCCTTCTTTATCCATTCATCAAAAATTGTTGATAAAAACTTTCCGTACTGTTCTGGAAGTACTGATTCATCTGAAACCTTTATTTTTTCATTTGAATCTTTATTTTCTAATTCCACGATTGGTATAAACTGAATATGTTTAGCACCAACTTCATCTTTAAAAAAGTTATAAACTTCCAGAGGATACTCAGCATTAATTCTATTCACAGTGGATAAAATATTAAATTCCACTTCATGTTGTTGGAGCAGCTTCAAACCGCGCATAACATAATAAAATGAGGGATTCCCCTTTTTATCCTTCCGATAAATGTTATGAATATCTCGGGGGCCATCAATACTGATACCCACCAAAAAATGATTTTCCCTGAAAAATTCACACCACTCATCATCTAGGAGAATTCCATTGGTCTGTATGGTGTTGTATATGGTCATCCCTGGTTTTTTGTAGATCTCCTGAAATTTAATGGCTTTTTTGAAAAATTCAATACCCATGAGAGTTGGTTCACCACCTTGCCATGCAAATGTGACTTCTGGAATATTTATGGCACCAATGTACTGACGAGTGTATTCTTCCAACACCTCATCAGACATTCCCCTGGCCATGTTAGGATATAATTCCTTTTTTTCCGTGTAAAAACAGTATTTGCAGTTTAAATTACAAATAGCACCTATTGGTTTTGCCATTAAATGAAAACTTACTAATGGTTCTGATTTCATCCTTTAAAACCGCCGATTATTTATTTAAATATCTCTTTCAAGATTATTTGAAAGATTTTACACTTTATTAAATATAATGAAAAGATTTCCCATTAACAATCAATTTTTTAAAATGTTGTTGAATTTCTTTTTTTCCTAATCCATTCTTAAATCTCTACTAAACTTTCTAGTTTTAAGTCTTTGAATTTATTCAATATCATCTAAGAAGTAGGTTGCATATAATTTTGGTGATTAAATGTACGTTTAAAAAAGTTTCAAAGTTATTAGTTCGAGTTGAAGAGATTTCAATGATGGCTTTCTACAATAAACCCAAAAATAAAAAAGAAAATAAGAGTTTTTTTATTCAAGTTAAATAACTTGAATTATTTCACGAATAGACTAACAATACCTCCGATAAGCATAAAGAGTATTGCGAACCACATTAAATACCATGTGAACACTGGGAATAGTAGGAAAAGAATTAATAAGATTAGAGCAAAGCCCACCATGGATCCACCAGCTGCTTGTTGTGTTTCAACCATTATTTCACCTCCATTTACATTTTTAATTTTTAATAAAAATTACAATATTAATTTCATCAAGCGATTCCTACAAATTTTTTTATTTAGTCACTTCCACTTATCAGGCCACCTATGGCTCCACCTACACCCATAAATACCATGTTCAAAATGAGTGAGATTATTACCATGGTAACACCTGTGGCTAATGCAGCTGCAAATCCTGCCAGACCTCCAAAAATGGTGCCTCCAATAATAATTAGTATTGCTAGGACAATAGCGCCGAATGCACCGGCTACAGTGGCGTTCCATAATCCCCCAATAATTCCTTCATGCACCCATAATCCAACAATCAGTCCGCATATGAAAAGTGCCAAATTGACTCCCCAGTAAGGATTTACATAAACCGCAAATAGATTGGCCAGTATCACTGCCAATATAAAACCTACAATTACAGGCCCCCATTTTACCATATTTAATTCTCCTTTTTCATATTCTATAAAAAATTTCTAATTGGGAGAGTTAATCAAATATCAGATTATACTCGGTTTCAGTGATAACTCCCTTATCTTTTAAGAGTTTCGCTAATTTCTCTAATTTATCAGAATATACATCCGTAGCAATAACTTCTTCAGGCTCATTTTGATCCTTTTGCTCCTCTGAGTTCCGCATCTCATTAACAAGGGTCATTCTTCTCCGGGTTCTTCTTCTAGCTCCTCCACGTCCCATTGGTCCAAAATCTGGCATATATTATTCCTCCAAGCTTTAATTGATTATTACTCTCCAAATCCATATTTAACTTTAATTCCAATGGATTATGGGGAGTTAATGTGTTTCAATATGTAAGAAGATTAATCTTTAATCTTTATTCTTAAATAATTATCTATTTTAAATGTGCTTTTATTAATTTAAATGTTTTTTTGTTTTAATTGGTTCGGAAAAATAAAAAAAGGAAAATTTCAGGAAATTCTATTACATTTCCTAAATTGTTTGACTAAGAAGTTACTATCTTAATCAGTCCTTTGGCGTTAACATTTGTTATGATAAATCCTTTAATATTGCTGTCACTAAATGTATAGGTGAATGTTTTGCCTGTTTCTTTCGTTAAGTCAAAATTTTTCTGTACAAGCACACTTGCGTTGTAGTCTTTGACTAATGTTGTATCATTTCCATTTACAGTAACAGTCACCGGAACGGAACTTAAAGCGTATATATTCACGTAGGATGTGTTCAAATTAGAATTAACTTTTTCCAAATCTTGGGCTTCAACTTTAATATTATTTGTTCCGTTAGGCACTGTAACATTCTGTACTCCTATATATGCTGGAGATTGGCCTGTTGATAGGTTGTACTCATACAATACCTTTTCGTTGCTAGTGCATCCTGAAGCAAAAACAACCACCAGTAAAATAGATATAAATCCCAAAACAGCTATTTTTGATTTCACATTATCCCTCCTCATTTATTCTGGTAAGCCCTATAAGCTTACAGTTATTGATGTAGAAATTAAATATTAAAATATTTATCGATTTTAAATGTATGATAAATTTATTTTAAATGTATAATTAAGTTTAAATATGATTATAATAATTGACAATATTAAAGATTTTAATGGAGGTAGAAAAATGAGCTATTTGAATCCGGATCCAGAAAATATGAGTCTTCTGCAGCGAAATTTACTGCGAATATTAAGGATATTTCTACTAATTTCTGGTGTTTATATTTTGGTTTTTGGTGGTGCCAATGGCGCTGAAAGAATTTTTGGTTTATTAATATTAGTAGCACTTGCAATAATCAATGCCCCTGCATTTTTCACAAAAGGCAAAATACGTGCGTTACCAATTGAAATTGAGCTTATATTATTGTCTATGGTGTTATTTGAACTTGTTGGTGGGGATGCACTCGGATTATATGTGAAACTTCCATACTATGACAATTTCATGCACTTCATGCTACCATTATACCTTGCATTAATTGGAATGATGGTTGTTTACACCATGTACTTCTATGGTAAATTAAAAGCATCATATGGTGCCATGGCATTTATCATTATAATGGTAACTTTAGGTTTTGGAGGGGCGCTGGAAATGGTTGAATATACTTATGACACCTACTTATCCCAGGGACCTTTAGGTGAAATTACCGGTAACACTCAAATGCAGGGTTCACCAACACAAAGTCCTCATGAAGATACAATGAACGACTTATTTACAGATACTGCAGGAGCTATAGTAGGAGCAATAATTGGAATATGGTTAATACGTAGAAATGAAAAGAGAGGAGAACACTGGAAAGTAGCTGATAAAGTTGGAGATATGATAAATTAACTCCTTTTTATTTTTTTATTAAATTTTTAAATGATTTTTGGGTAATTTAGATACAATACTAATTTTATGAAAATATAGGTAAAGTTATTATAATATTATTACAAATTTATTATTGTACGAGTTTGAAATTAATTTTTTAGAACTATTATAGTTGATTTTATGAAAACTAATGATGAAAATAAAGTATCTGATTTAGAAACCAAAAAAATTGACCCTAAATTAGATAATGAAGCCGAAAAAATAAAAAAGTTAGAAATGGCTTTAAAAGACAGTGCAAATAAATTCAAGGAAGCAGAGTCAATTGCTCATTTTGGTTTTTGGGAATTAGATCCAACAACTTTAGTTCCAACTTGGACTGATGGTCTTTACAATATTGTGGGTTATGATCCTGCAAGCGGTGAACTCAAACAGTATGCTGATCAGAAGAAAATGATTCATCCTGATGATTGGGATTATTTTTATAATGCCACTCAAACCGTAATTAATACCGGAAAAGATGTTGAGTTTGGTATAAGAGTAATCCGGCAAGATAGTTCGGCACGTTTCTTTCATGTTATTGCAAAACCAAAAAATGATGAAAATGGGAAAGTTATAGGGGTTAAGGGCACAGCTCAAGATATTACTGAATTAAAAACAATTGAAAATCATCTGAAAGAGTCAGAAGCATTTTACAAGACACTATTTGAACATACTGGAACTGCAAGTATTCTTATTGATGATGATACAACAATATTAATGGCCAACACACAGTTTGAAAAACTTTCCGGTTATTCTAAAGAAGATTTAGAAGCTAAAATGAGCTGGAAAGAGATGGTCTTAAAAGAAGATCTAGAAATGTTCGAAAAATATCATTATATGCGTAGAAATGGTATAAAAATTCCTCCTGAAAGTTACGAAGCTCGATTAATGGATAAAGAAGGGAATATAAAAATTATTTTAATTAATGTAACTATGATTCCCGGAACAAAAAGGAGCATAGCTTCTCTTACAGATTTAACTGAGATTAAAATCATCGAAGAGGCACTTCAAACTACTTTAAAACGATTTTATTCAATTCTTTCCAATATGCGTGCAAGTATTTTGTTGGTAACAGAAGAAAATATAGTTGAATTCGCTAATCAAGCATTTTGTGACTACTTCCGTCTCACAGAATCACCAGAAGACTTGCCAGGGCTCACAGCATCAGAAATGATAAAAAAGATTAAGAATGTTTATCAATTTCCAAATGATGAGATAACTCATATTCGCAAAATCGTTAGCCAGTGGGAACCTGTAATAGGCGAAGAGGTTTATTTAAAGGGTAAAAAAACATGTATAAGGGATTTTATCCCCATATTTGTTAAAGGAAAACCTTACGGCAGGTTATGGCTTCACCTTGATATCACTGAACGTAAAAAAATGGAAAAAAAACTTTTTGATAGTGAAAGACATTACAAGTATATAGTTGAAAAATCTTCTGCAGGAATGTTTCTTTTGGATAAAAAAGGCATAATTCAATATTTAAATGAACAAATGGCCCATTCTCTAAATTATTCCAAAAACCAAATGCTTGGAAGGCATATTAAAAATTTTGTAGTGGAAAAAGATGAATTTTACAATCCTAAGAATCAGTCCGAAAACCAAATAATCCGCTTTGATGGTTTTAAGTTTTTAAACAGATATGGGGAGAAATCATGGACTATTTTAACAGTTTCCCCAATTTTCAACTCTAAAAACGAATATACGGGGTTACTCGGAATTGTTACGGATATTGCTTTACAAAAGGGACTGGAAGAAGCTTTTTTAGAAAGAGAAGAGATTCTAACAGATATTATTTATGATATGATGGAAATTCTCAATAATATGATTATTGATGGGAATAAAGCTGAATTCAATAAAAAAGACATATCAAATACTTTCAAAAAAATCATGAAAAATAGCTAAAATTTTTATATCTAAAAAATTAACATAAATGTGTGATAATTTAAAATGTGGTTGTTTATGCAAGAATCAAATTATGAAATTTCAAAGGATCCCTATTTCATAAATTTTATTGGGAGTAAAAATCTCTCTAAATCTACTGAAATAGTATATTTGGGACGTATTAAATCTTTTTGTGAATTTTTAGATAAAAATCCCTCGGAATTAATTAAAGAGGCTCAGAAAGAAAGTGGAAAGAAAATTAATGAATATTTCTATGATTATATTGAAAATCTGAAAAAAAGTGGTAAATCGCCCAGTACCATCATTAACCAGACTGATACGGTTAAATCATTTTATAATAACTTTGATATTGATACTAATGGTATTAAACCAATAATATTTCCAGAAACCAATAATTCAGATTATAAGATTATTTCTTCAGATCAAATTAGAGAAGCACTGGAATTAAGCTGTTTAAGAGATAAAGCTATTATTCTGCTCCATTTATCTTCAGGTATGGAGGCTACGGAGTTAAGATCTTTAACTTATGGTGATTTTATTAATTCTATTGAAGAATATATTGATCTTAAGCCTGAAGAATTCTTAAATGTCAAAAAAATAGCCGATACAGTTCTTAAAATTGATGATCTTGTTGGGACTTGGAAAATAGAAAAACATAGAACTAAAAAGGATTATGTTACTTTTAACACTCCTGAATCTACCAAAGCCATTTTAAACTATTTAATAGATCGGGAAAGAAAGAATAAGCCATTTAAATCTGTTAAAGATCCTCTTTTTGTTAATTCACAAAACCAATCCCTTAAGAAATCTGCTCATGGTTCTATTTTTAAACGGATTAATAATAGGGCAAATTTTGGATATTTAACTAAAAAAAGACGGTTTTTTTCATCGACAATGCTTAGAAAATTTTTTAAAGATAAACTGTATGAATTGGGTGTAGATGAAACCACTATTGATGCTTTTTTAGGCCAAAAATTAGATAATAACATTGATTATCATTCAAATGATCAAATTAGCATTCTTAAGAAGAAGTATAGTGAGTTCTTAGGCGAATTATCAATGGAAAATGTAAATATAAAAACAGAAAGTATAACCAGCAAAGAATATAAATTGCTTATTGCTAAGCTCAATGAAAAAGACAAAGAATTAGAGGAAATAAAAGAATATCTGAAACATATAAAACAAGGAATGAATTTGGAAGATGTTTAAATAATAATGTATTGCAATGAGTTTTCCTGTTGATTTTTAAATTAATTTCATTATTTCTTTTGCTTTGGTATCAATTTATTATTCGATATTTTTAATTTTTTAATGGCACATTTATAACTTATAAAATTTATAGAATAATTTTCATGTCAGATATAATGGCTTGTTTGATAAAAGATTTAGGAGGCAAAAAATTATGGCTGAAGGAAACAATGTTTTGTTAGGTGTTTTAGCAATTATTTTAGGTATTTTAGTAATGGTGTTCCCGATTTTCAGTGTATTTACTGCAAGTGTACTTGCGGGGTTAGCAATACTATTCTTAGGAATATGGTTACTGGCACAAAGCTTTGGAACATGGAGTGCGAGTAAAGGTGCCAGTATAGCATATCTGATCCTGGGAATCATTGCTATAGTAGGTGGAATTGGACTATTTGGGGATGTACTGGCATTAAGCTTCTTAGCCAGCTTCTGGCTCTACTTCGCAGGATTCTTCCTGATAGTTTCAGGTATAATGTCCTTTTTCACTCAAGAAGGAACCACAGGCAAAGGAGTTGGAGGTTTAGGTGTAATATTAGGTATATTGTACATTATATTAGGTGCATATGCCTGGAATCCACTTTATCTGGCATTCTTAATTGGATTCTGGTTAATAATTCAGGGAGTAACTTTATTCTTTGTCAATCCATCAGATTTAATGAAAAACAAACCACAGAATAAATGAATCAAACAAGCCTAAAACTATATTTAGGAGATATTTTATCTCTCCTTTTTATTTTATTTTATTTTATTTTATTTATATGGTTCTAATGTATCTTAATGAAAGTTTCATGAAGATACAGAGATCCTCTCAAATTTATAGTAATACTACTCTAACACTCCTTTATTTAACTTATAAACTACATCAGAGTATTTAAAAAGTTCTCTATCGTCAGTGAACGTTAAAACTGTATGTTCCTTTTTTAGATTTTTTAAAATTTCCATTATGTTTATTGTGCTGGATTGAGATAGTGAAGAGGTGGGTTCATCAACTAATAT
Organism: Methanobacterium sp. Maddingley MBC34; assembly: GCA_000309865.1. Taxonomy (NCBI): domain Archaea; kingdom Methanobacteriati; phylum Methanobacteriota; class Methanobacteria; order Methanobacteriales; family Methanobacteriaceae; genus Methanobacterium; species Methanobacterium sp. Maddingley MBC34. The sequence goes on from AMGN01000004.1 coordinate 197,698, forward strand.
GATCTGGGGGTTATTAATTAAGGCCCGAGCTATACTCGCTTTTTGCTCTTCTTCTATAGATATTTGGTTGGGATACAACCTCATACTCTCTACTCCCAGATTTTTGAGCATTTCCACAGCCATGCTCTTATTATTTTTGATCATAGGTAACATTACATTCTCTAATATGGTTAAATAAGGTAAAAGGCTGGGATAAGGCGGAACGAAACCCATTTCATTGCGTATTAAATTTACTCGTTCTTGAGGGGTGGGATTTGTAAAGTCTTCATTGGCAAAGATCACGGATCCTGAGCTAGGGCTCTCCAAAAGCCCTGCTATGCGTAAGAGAGTTGATTTTCCAGAACCCATAGGGCCTATCACCATGGATAAATTCTTTGAATTGAGTTTCAGGGATATATTGTCAAGAGCCAGAATTTCTCTACCTTTCACCTCTGGATATGACTTACTCACTGCTTTCAATTCTAAAATTTCTTTAGACAGGGTTAAAAACCTCCTTAAAACCATTTTTAGAGGCTATAAACGATGGATATAAACTTAAAATGAAGCTAAGTCCTGTTGTAAGTGTAATGGTCATGAGTATTAACCATCCGGGTAGCAACAATCCTAAGTTACTGCCAAAGATCTGGGTTAATAAAAATAATCCTAAGCTACCTAGAATCACCCCAACTGCAGATGAAATCAGTCCCAGAATGGTTCCTTCCAGAGCGAAAGTCAATAAAATTTGTTTCTCAGAAAATCCCATTATTTTAAAAAGACCCACATCCCGTCTACGCTCCAATTCATTGAAGAACATAGCGGTATACACGCCTATCACACCAATCACCAGAGCTAAACTAGCTATTCCATCTGCGAATAAAATTAAGCTTTGAATTAAATTTATTATAACATTTGCAGCCTGATTTTGTTCTAGATTTATTCCTAAGGTGGAACTGATATACTGGGTAATATTAATACTTGAAGAGTCACCCGATGATTGGTTTACATTGTTTACACTTTCCAGTCTATCTAAAAAACTGGTAACGCCCAAACCAGATCCCACTAAAATTAGAAGAACCAGAACCCCTACAGTAACACCTGTAATTGTAGAAAAATTGCGCATGCGGTTTCTACGCAAATTTTTTAGGGCTAATATGTAAATACTCATAATAATCTTCCTAATTTATTTTACATTTTAATTTATTCTTATTATAAATGTCGGAACGGGAATTAAGTTAAGGCATGGTTTGTTATAGAAAGATATTTTAATATATTTAAATGGTTAACGATTAAATCTTGCTTTTATTCTTCGGTATTGTTCTACTAGATCTTTAATCTGTTCTTCAGGATTATTCTTGGTACTATACGGTAATATTCCACCATGGAGAATAATCTCTTCTCTTTCTAACTCAATTATATTCTCAAAACCTTTATCTTTCCATAAACCAAGCCATCCCTCCTGAGGGCGTTCCAGGTTTATAATATCCATTCCTAAATGTTCGCTCCACAGTATTTTTCTAAAGTTTTCAATATTACCCTTTTTTGGAGAGTCAAAGTCGAACATTATGGCATTCATTTCCATGTTGCGGTGATTCTGGGATATTTCACTACTTCCAAACTCCTCTGAAGAACTCAATGAAGACCCGTCAAGATTAGAAGTACCAACTGTTGCCCATACATCGTCAACAATGGCTACTTTACTGTGGATATAACAATTATGCAATTTATTCTTTCCATTTAGGAATTTACCTGACCATTTGGCAAAAACTCCAATTTGAGGGTGTTCAATAATTAACTTTTCCAGATCAAGTCCCATGAATTTGAATCCGTAGTGTTGCCAGCTTCGGTATGTGGGAACGTCAGGAACTTCATTAATTAACATAATTATCTGTAAATCGGGGTTAAGTTCAACTGCTTTTTTTAAAGCTCCAATGATGTATTTATTGGTGAAATACTGGTTTTCAAGATATATGAAATCTTGGGCATTGGTAATTGCTTTTCTATAAGCTTCCAGCACTCCTGTTTCTCCATTTTTACTTAATGTTTGAGGAGTAATTGATCTTACGATTTGTAATGACTCATTTTCGACTCTTAAAAGAGGATTAAAATCGGGTAGTTTTTCTGAGGTGTTATTATTGTTTATTTCTTTATTTAAAGATTTATTTTCATTAATCTTATTGTCACCATTAAAATGCAGGTTGGAAAGATAATTCCAGAGTTCAATGAAAAATTCTTCCAGATGGCTAATCACAGGACCTTCTAAATACATTGAAACGTCATGATAAGGACCTTCATTCTTTTCAAGACGTCTTGGTTCGTTGATGTCATGTTTACTGGTATCCCAGTAACTTTGGGTGAATGGTGATCCAATTATGAATGATTTTTTTCCATCAGCAACCATGACCTTGGCATGCATGGAATAAGGGCCTTTTGCAGGGTATCTTCTAACTTCCACTTCGCTATCTTTGAAATAGTCATATAACTCGTCGTAATTATCAGGAACAACTCTATTCTCATTTATAATAATTTTAACATCAACCCCACGTTTTTGAGCTTCTAAAAGTTTGTATGCTAATGTATCATCACCATTATAATTTGATGGATTTTCTGAAGATGAAAAGAATCGTGGTATAAATTCAGGGTAAAATACAAACTGGGTTAAATAAAGGTAAGACTCTGCTTCATCTACCACTTCAACGATTTTTTCCCAGGCTTGATGATTGTCAATTAATATTTCAAAATTATTATGGGAAGTCATCTTGGATGGTGAATTGTTATTTAATGTAACCTGCCATCCATCAATCTCAGCACGGTTAATAATGATATCTTCAATATTTTCAACAACGCTGGTAATGTTATGGTGAACTTCTGTCTTTCTAATCTCAAATACTCCCAGTTTGTCCTTAACTATGATTCGTATATCTGGCTCTTTGTCTAGGATTTCCAGGTATCTTTCTTGAGGATAAGTGATACGGTAGTATCCATTTTCATCGGTAACGGCAGATCCTAAATCATCATCCCTTAAAAAGAATAAACTACTATATTTGTCCTTTATGAAATCCAGAGAACTTGCTAAAATTCCTTCATCTCCAATTGAACTTTCTTTTTTAATTAAAGATTTAACCTTGGATTTTAAGAGATTCAAAGCATTTAATTCTATCTTTCCATAGTCAATGTCTTCTGCAATTACAGTTAATCCTTCTATTGGCTCTCCCTTTTCATCTATAATTTGTCCTTCAACTCCAATATTCCCATTATCAAATTTTATAATACCCAAATCAGCAATTTCATTGTCAAGGTATTTAGAAATACTCATGATAGGCTTTTCATCTATTAAAAACTCTATTCTTATTTGATTTTTGTCATTTTCCACAAGTTCTGGGGTTAAAGTTAAATTTATTTTAAATTCACCGTTTTTATCAGTTAAAACCTCTCCAAGGGAATGATTATCAGCAAAAAATGAATAATCTTTTATAATGGCCTTCACTTGAATACCAAAAATTGGGGTTTGTTTATCATCTACAAGTTGTCCGTATACCTTGCATTCCATGGATAGGCCCTCTTTTTTCAAATATTGGAAAGTTTATTCTTCATTGAATATTTTTTTAACATTTTTATTATGTATTTAAACAATTAAATAGATTTTTAATCAGCATTTAATATGAATAACAGAGATGGTTCTATGTCTGAAATGGGTGGAAAATAAATGTTTTTGGGGTTATTTAAAGTGTTTAGGGTATGGGTGGAAAAATTAAATGAAAATTTAGTGGTTCTGTCAGTACAGATAACTTGTCACAGCGTATTGATCTTTTCTTAAATGAACAGAACTATCAGCTTATAGGGAACTGGAATTCTTAAAAAAAGTATTTTATTTCCCAGATAAATATTTGAAGGAATTAATAATATTTTAATGATTAAAATAAATCTTATTATTAGTTAAAAATAAGAAAAAATAGGATATTAGTCCCAAAAAGGACATTATCCGTACATAACCGATCCTATACGTTAGTTATCCTTT